>NZ_QSOX01000001.1:572997-585693 GCF_003466325.1 Bacteroides sp. 4_1_36 | reverse complement strand
TTTTTGTTGCTCAGGTACTTAAAAAAAATATTTTATAATAGTGTTGCGGAATTAAGGATGATATTTTTCGCATAGGGCAATCAAACATAGGAAAATCGACCTTCTAAATCCTTATACTCCATTCTTGTTTTCAGGTTATCGAATTTGTATATAAACATCTTGTTAACCGGAACTTGATGTTAGGAATCAATCTTCCATATACAAACAAATGTATTTATTTGTTAAATATTCGTGCTATCAAGCAATAATTTCTGCATTCTAAAAAATAACTTTCAATCATCTGCTATCTTTGCTGATATATTATAATTCAAATAAAAATAACGATGAAAGAACTTTTAGAAAAAATGCAGGACACTTATGAAACGTTTAAAGCAAATGCTACGCTTCAATTGGAAAAACAGAATAAGGCTGCCGGGACTCGTGCCCGTAAGGATTCTTTAATATTGGAAAAACTGGCTAAAGAGTTCCGTAAAGCATCTTTGGAGGCAAGTAAAAAATAGTTTTCTTTCTGAGTAAAGAATAAAGCTGTCACAATTTATGTTGGTTGCTTACTTTTTTATTTATGAAAGATAAAAAATAACTCAGAACTTCTTTTGCATATATTTAAAGACTGATAAGACTACATTGATTGTTGGATTTCGTTTTTATTTATATTTTGCAAAAGAAAAAAAATAATAGAAAGCGTTAGCTTTTGTCATGCACCGAAATCTGGTAAATTTCATTCATCCGCAAGACAAACGGTTTTCGCCTATGCTTTGGCGTGGGCTTAACTTGTTTGCGGATAGGTTTTACCAGAACCTCGGTGCGACAGTTATGTCCCACGTTTTCTTTTGATTATAAAAATGCTTGACGGGACTTCAGGCCAAGAATTAGAGTATTATGAAAAGTACATTATTAAATGAACTTATGAAGATTCCCAAAGATGCCACTTTGATAACAATACAAGGTGTGGAGATGCAAGTTATAGATAAAGATGAAGCTGTGCGTTTATTAGACTCCGATCCGAATGACAGCAATATTCATGAATGCATATTAAGTAACGGTCATTTCTTGTTTCAAACAGAAAATAGAACCCTCGTTTCTTTGTATAAAGTGCTATAAGTATCAGAATAACACACAAATCCTATTCCTCTTCTATTCTTAAAAACTCTTGGACGGAGAAATGCCTGAATATTATGGGTAACTAATTGTATTATGACGATATTCTTTATGATGTTATATACGATTTATCTCATACAACTTTTTAATTAGATTAAAATGCCGAATCCACGAAAAAACTTTTCCCCGTCTATTAAAGAGGTTCTGACACTTTTCATTAGATATTGAGTACCTACAACACAACAAAGACAATAATCACTTTCTAAAATCTTACCTTATAAACATTCTCAATAAACTCTATTCGATAGTTGGCGCTACTCTTTCGATACAAATAGTATCAAAGTATGAAGCTAACACTCAATCGCAAATTCAGAGGCTCGACCTATACAATAGGCGACTTGTCCATCAACGGTAAATTTTTCTGTAACACCATCGAAGATACCGTAAGAGAACTTCCGGCTGTTTGCCCTAATACCCCTAATGGCTGTTCTTGTACTTGTAAGGAAAAGATCTATGCCAGAACTGCCATTCCCGCTGGGACATATAAAGTCACTCTTCAGTACAGTCCCAAGTATAAGAAAAAGATGCCGTATCTGCACGATGTGCCCCATTTCCTCGGTATCCTGATTCATTCCGGCAATACCGAATCTGATTCTGCCGGCTGCATCATCGTGGGAAATAACACGGTTAAAGGGAAAGTGTTGGAATCCCGTGCTACTTTCCAGAAATTATATTCCATACTTGAGTCCGAAACCGATATAACCATTCAAATCGTATAAGGAATGGCGGTCAACAGGCTCAAACCGCCTAAAAACCTGCATATCGAGTTTAAACCGTCACCACGACAATATGAACTGTGGAAGTTGTTGCAGCCTAATTATTGCCCCCACTGCGGTGGAGAAATAGAGCAAATCCTTGTCGGTTACGACCCGCAAAGGAATCCGCAGTATAAGCCGCAATGTAAGCAATGTAGGTCGCAAAATCTTCCACAGTTGATATTGGGTGGCGGAGCGGCAGGTGGCGGAAAGTCTTTTATCGGTAGCGTATGGTTGGTATCCTCGTGTATCCGGTTTGAGAATATTCGTGCGGTCGTAGCCCGTAAAACACTCAAATCATTGAAGGAATCGACCTGGAATACCATTAAGTCGATACTGAAAGATTGGGGACTTAAAGAGGATATAAATTACAAGATAAACAATCTCGAAGGCACACTCACATTCTGGAATGATTCGGTTATTATCATGAAAGAGATGGCAGATATCCCCAGCGACCCGAACTTCGAACGTTTTGGTTCGTCCGAATATACCATTGCTATGGTGGACGAGGTATCGGAGATTTCCGAACGGGCTGTCGAGGTGCTATTTTCCCGTCTCCGTTGGAGAACCCACGAAACGTTTAAGACGCCACGAATGTTGCTCACGACCAATCCGACGATTAACTGGGTGCGCTCCCGTTTTGTACAAGACGAGAATGGTGAAAAAGTTATTTGCCGTGAAGGTGAATCCTATATTCCGTTTTCCGTATTTGATAATCCGAATATTGCTTTTCGTCAGGTTTACGAGGCTGCATTGAACAAAATTCGGGATCAGGCCACCAAGGAACGCTTGCTTTATGGCAACTGGGACTTTGTGGAAGCTAACGATATGGCCATTTATCGCAGTTTTGATGGTTCCAGGCATCTTGTTACCGGGCTGAAAGAAAAAGTATATGATCCTACCAAACCGCTTGTTACGGTTTGGGATTTTAACGTCGCTCCCCAAATGTCCGTGCTTTCCTCACAGATAGACTACGACAACAAGAAGGTATATATACTTGAGGAAATACTCGGTAAGCCGGAGGAAAAAGAAAATAACACACCTGCATTGGCACGAAAAGTACGTTTGAAACTTTACCGTGACAAACATATCGGCGGAGTGGATGTAACAGGAGATCCATCCGGATTGCAGCGCTCCACCACTAACGAGGACGGAATTAACAACTACACCATCATTACGGACACTTTTGGTAAAGGAGTTCTACGCCCGAAAGTAAAACTTTTACGAAAGCAGCCTCCGCAGGCGACACGCTGTGAGTTTGTAAACGAGGTGTTCGATGGTTACAACGGCTGGGAAATACAGATAGACATCAAATGTCGGAAGCTCACACAGGATTTGATTTATCAGCTCCGCAACGAGGACGGTTCCAAGAATAAACAGAAGACTACCGATCCGAAAACCGGTGTAAAGTACGAGCGTTACGGTCATTTGTCCGACTGCCTTGACTATCTGCTATGTTATTATCTGCGCGACAGTTGGTACAAGTTTAAGAGTGGCGGAGACGGAAACGGATATGTGGTTTCTACCTCGGTTATTCAGGAAGGATTTTCATATTAACAACGAAATAAGAATATGTATAGACGGTTTCTCAATAACAACGATTATTTGGGTATCATCACTCAAGAAGCCCTTGCGCAGCTTACACGGGGCAATGACGGGCGATTTGTCCAGGCTGAAGAATCGGCAGAAATAAGTATCGTGGAATATCTCTCGGAGAATTACGAAGTGGAGAAAGAGCTCGCCAAAGGAAAATATATCGCCGACTATGACCGGCGCATTACTTATCCGGTGGGAGTGCATATCTACTTTGAAGGACAAATTCATGAAGTGATACGTTCCATCAGTGGTTATCGCAAGCCGTCAACAGTTATTTATTGGGAAGAGTGCTCCGATATCAATACAGATATAGCACAGGTAATAAATTATTCCCAGTTTAATACCTATTATCCAGGCGATAAGGTGAATTGTAATGGAGTTGTCTATACATGTCTTTCAGAGAATGGCTACAAGTTCGATGATATTCGTATTCCGATGGTTACCGGCTGGATAGAGATGGAAACATCCTTATGGCAGCCTGTTGAATATCCGTTATGGAGTGTGGTCGAATACGATGGAGGATTCTATACATTGATGACTTTTAATAATTTCGATTATAATCTTGATCCTATGAAATCCGATTGTTGGGGAGCTATCGCAGATTATGATCCGAAATACAATGCCTATGAGCTTTCAGAACACGAATATATTGTCTTCGACGGACATGTATTCTATCCTGAAACAGATGTAAATGCAGACACCCCTACTGTTGGACAGAATTTATCTCCGCATGATCCACGCAATTATAATCTCAAGAAACACATGGTTCGGTTGGCAATCTATGAGCTTACAAAATTGATTGCCCCGAACAATGTCAGTGTTGTACGTATGCGTGATTACGAAGATAGCATGAAATGGCTGAATGATGCGGCTAAACTACGCCTCAACCCGCAGATTCCTCGTAAATTGGATGAAAAGAAGAAGCCTGTGACCGATTGGCAAATGGCAACGTTTCAAACGGATTATGATCCGTACAAGAATCCGTGGCTGACTTGATTTCCTTTTTTCAAGAATAAGTATTATTCAGGTTTTTACTATCGTCTTTTATCTTGATATAGCCAATGGCAACCTGCATGTTGAATGACCGGTGCCGGCCGTAGTTTCTTTACTTCACAGCATATCCGGCTGATCTCGGTTATTTATTAATTTCCAACATACTATCTTCTTTTTTTAATAAACTCCATTAATAGTATTTCAATTATCACTCCAAACAACGAATCCTAAAACTAAAGTTATACTACTGTAATCTTTAAATAAATTCTTAATTGATACACATTGTCAAGTTATGAATACTGCCAAAACCCTGCAATTATTTTATTGTTATCAATATTTTTATATAGATACAATGCTCCATATCCAAAGATATAATTACCATCAATTAAATCATTTGGATAGTAATCTTCATCTATTTGTATAAAAAAATGTAATTATCTTTATTTAGATCCTTTATATAGTAATCTTCTTCTTGTATCAATATTGGATATTCAGAGAATGTTAAATATTGAGGTTTATTACTATTTTCATAGCCAACAATATTGCTTTTTCTAATGTGTTTTATTGTATATTCAATATTATCACTTTCTTCAGAAAATGGGTGAGTAAATACTTTAATAGAACAATTAGGATAGATATTACAATCAATCATAACATCATAGCTTTGAGGGACAAGTACTGTGATATATTCCTCCGGCTTCTGTGGGTTTTGAAAAGAAACATAGAAATTATAGCCTCTAATCCTCCAATTCGACCAACAATATTTTTTCCTTTCACTTGACTAATTTTAGCAACCAAATACATATTAATGACATCCTTTAATTAAACCATTATTATTTGCAAAGTCTATTGCTTCGCCTCGTAACTCCATCGCTTTTTTAGTAGCAAATGCTTTAGCATTAGCAGGGTCCCATCCTCTACTTACTAAATCTTCATAAATTCCCCTACGAGTTAACGCAGTATTCCGATTTATGTTCTGTAAAGCTGTTTGATCTTTTAATACATTGGGGTTATGTAAACCATAATTTGCTTGTAATTTTGAAATTCTTTTGTGCATACTTTCTTGTAAAGCAATTGCTGTATTAGAAGTTGCTCTACCCGATATGACATTATTGTTCCTTAGCCACGCATTCTGTAATAATTCGTGAGCAGTAAAACCATCTTTTGCATGAACTGGACTTCCGTAACCAGCAACACCAAATTCATTTAATAATCCAAAAATATCTACCCAACTATTAGAGTCAGATACAATGGCTACGTTTCAAACGGATTATGATCCATACAAGAATCCGTGGTTGACTTGATTTTCTTGCTTAAAGAAGAAGTGTCATTGAGGCTTTTACAATCGTCTTTTATCTTGAAGTTTTTGACAGAAATCAACAAATGATGGTGCTACAATAATTGCATCATTAGGATCATAACAAGATTCATAATCTACATATTTTATTTCTCCTGTTTGAATATCAATCCAAAAGTCATTATCTCCAAAATTATCAGCAAATGGGATGTTAAATAGAGTAAATTCATCAAACTCATCAGAATGACCTTGTCTTCTATCAATGGCATCAGGAATAGACATTGTATATTCAGAATCTTCATTATCTCCAATTAAAGGTATATTGAAGAAGCTACCAACTTCTAAAGAGTTATAATCTCCTTTAGTTATAGAATAAAAGTTATCACGATAAATATATGCTCCTTTTGTAAAATTTCCCCCATTTGTGACTAAATAGAATTCTATAAATTCTTTTTTACCAAAAAAATCATAGGGAACAGCTTCTTCTATATCATTAATAGACAAGTTTTTCCATTGATTTTCAAAAGGAATTTGGTTATTTATAAATAATGGTTTATTTGACATGTTGTTTAATTTTATATTATTTATAACAATTTACTTTCACTTTTAATTCATTTCTCTTTGCAGCTTCAGCTACAGCTTCATCGGTACCATACTTGAAACCAGTAGCTTTGTAAAAATCATCTGCTCCACCGACATGTGAATAAGAATGATAGTCTTGATGAACAAACTGCATTCTCATTGTATTTGTTTGAGGATCATAATCAATGTGATGTGCTCTCCAATTTCTACCGGGATCATTTATTCCAATTTTATTTGCTAATGCTTCTCTATCCTTAACATAAGAACCTGTAGCATCTATTGTAAATACTCCGTGCAAATTTTCAGAATTAGTAGTTTGAGGAGGTATAACACCACCACCATCTGAAAGAAAAATAATATGATCTCTATCTAATCCGAATATATCAATAGATGTATTCACATCCCGGGCATAGCTATATAAGCGTCCACCGCCTTTTAATTTAATTGGATCTTGCGAAAGATAATTTCCATTGTTGGGATTGTAATACCTGAATCTATTATAGTATAAATTCGTTTCTTCATCCTCGTACTGCCCTTGGTACCTAAATGGTATAAAGCATTGCTTACCCATGTAACTCTTTACACCACCATACACATCCAGCAACATTTCCCAGACAAGGTTTCCCTTACTGTCATACGCCTGTGTAGGTGTACCGAGATAATCCTGCACAATCGTATACCGTTCGTTCTCCGCTACCTTTGCCACAGGAGTGAACGACATGCCGTCATACACCCATGTAACAATGTCAAAGAACGTTTCCTGACGATCATAGCTTTCACGTCCCATTTCATCCGTAACAAGCTTCGGACGCTCGATCTCTGGAATGCTCCACTCGTGCAGCAACACATTTCCGTCCCAACAGAACTGCTTTGTTATTCCTCCAGAGGTTTTTGCCGTTCGCCTGCCGAGTGCATCATACTCAAAAGTTACTGTCTTGCCCTCTGGAGTAATCACGCTGCCCAACATACCATTTGCCAGCCATGTGTAACAGGTGTCACCCGGTTGCCATGCCAAAGTCTCAGATTCCTGTTTCGAGGCTTTGTCGCCACCAAAGATACGGAATATGCCCGGTTTATTACTTTCTTTTGGGATATTTGTCAAACTTCTACGGCTTTTCTGCACGAGATTGCCTTCACAGTCATATCGGTAGTTATACTCCCCGTCATTGAGGATACGTCCTCCACGGTCATATGTACGATCCTTGCGGTTCTCATTTCTGTACAGGTTGCCAACAATGTCCGGGGTACGGAAAATACGGTCGAACATCCCATAGTCGCCTCGTATAAGATTGCCCACAGCATCATAGTCGAACATCACCGGTTCCGACAACATATTACAGCGCATACTCATAAGCCGTGCGCCGACGTCCCACCGATAGCTGCGGAAGCCTGTATGTCGTCCGTCCGAGTAAACATTCCGGGAACGAACCATTCCCATATCATCGTAGTCCGTTGTGACACGGATACCTCCGGTGGCAAAACGCTCCACTTCACGTCCGGCTTCGTCACGGCGAATATCACTTTGCCATGCGGGTGTATCTTCCGCATGATTACCACGTGCATCTATACTGCTGACCAGACCGAAACTGTCATAACCCAGCGATATGTCCGCACCGAGAGAACTACGTACTTTTGTACGTCCGCCATAACGGTCGTATTCCGATTCCACGGAAACTACCTCTACCGGGCTGTCGCCTCCGGGAAGCAAGCGGGTCTCACGTACTACACGTCCCGCAGCATCACGCTCCAGCCGGATGCGTGCCGAGCCGTTTGCTGCCATAGTCAGATTACCAGACTTGTCGTAAGAGTATTCCTCTCTTGTCCCGTCATGGTACGATACGGTACATACCCGTCCCCTCGCATCGTACTCATATTCGGTATATCGTTCTCCGGGACGCTCCACACGGATGGTTTCCCCGGCACGGTTGCGTGTGTATTTTCGGGTCATACCGTCAAAACCACGTTCTGTGTGAACCTGTCCCGCAGCATCTCTTATAAAGCTATAAGTGTCACCCCGTTCATTCACCACATCTACTAAACGCTCCATACGATCGTAACGGAAGCGTACTTCCTTACCATCCTCCACACGTGAAGCAAGGCTTCCCAAAGGAGTGTAGGACATATACACATGGCGGTGTGCATCACGGGCTTCCGTCACGCTCTCATAGGCGTCATAACCCAATTCTACGGTATTGCCGTCGTGCGCATAGACCCTCGTGACACGTCCAAGCGCATCATACTCGAAACTGTCGGGACGAAGCTTTGGAGAGTACTCGGCCGTCACACGCCCCATATGGTCATATTTCCAGTGGCGGAGAATCTTTCCGTTCTCCGTCCACGACAAGAGGTTGAACCCGCTGTCGTAGGACAATTCACTCACACGATCTCCGCGTGTCATGGATACGAGCATTCCGTTATCATCATAGCCGAACTTTGTCACTTCTCCCATGCGGTCGATGGTACGTGTGACAAGGTGTCCCCGTTCGGCATCATAGAGCCGATGTGTTTTGTTCCCGGATGCATCCACATGGATAATAAGTCGGTCCTGCTCGTCATATATGTATGTTTCCTCGCTACCATCGGGATAGGTTACGGAAGTAAGGTTTCCGACTGCGTCATAACCGTAGCCCGTCACACGCCCTTCGGGATCTATTACCCGGTACAGTTCGGAATGCTCCGTGTATTCATACCGGGTCGTATTACCGAGAGGATCTTCAACAGAGGTGACAATCCGGTCGGGACGGTAACGGTAAGTCGTCACGCCGCCCGTAGCATCGGTAACAAGGTTAAAACCTTTCTCCGGATGATATTCGATATGTCCTTCCTGTATGCCGTCCTTACCATAGGTATGCACGCAACGCCCCAGGCTGTCATATTCCCAAAAGAAAGTGTCCCCATTGCGGTCGGTCTTCTCCACCATCAGGTGTCCGTCATAAACGATATGGGTCGTCTGGCCGAGCGCATCGGTGATGGTGTTCATATTCCCGTCATCGTCGTACCCATAGGACACCAGTGTCTCCATACCCTTGTCTGTCTCAAGGGACAAACGGGTGATAAAGCCCCGCAATTCGGTTTCCACCCTTATCCGACGGTCTGCGGCATCAGTGATGCCGGAAAGTTTACCATTGGAAAAATTAAATTCTATACCAAGACCATCCGGATTCATCAAACGGTTCATCCGGTATGATTTGCCGCCCTGCTCCTTGACATTGAATACGGATGTAAGTTGGGTATCATGGTCGTATGCTTCGTACCCCGTATCCGTATGTCGTAAGGTCATGCGTTCTTCACGTAGATAAAAATCTTCACCAGGGGGAATCATCGGGAATGCCACGGCACGTCCGTCTTCCATACGTAGGGAGGCAGCCCCCAATTCGGGAAGTTCCTGCACGCTACGGTCATAGAGACAGTGTACCCCGTGTCCCAGCCAGCCGGTATATAGGGAGTCGGAGTACCACGAGCGCTCCCATGCGAATGGTACAGGGGAAGGCAAATGGAAGTCCATGCCCTCGTACACTACCACGCCACCGATAAGATCGACAGGCTCAAAGCCCATCTTGCAGAGTTTTTTGGACAACTTTTGGGTACCGGGTACTTTCTGCATCACCTTACTTTTGAGTACCTTATGATTGAATTCGGTCAATATCTTTTTACCAAGCTTGCTGCCTTTCTTTCTTGCCACTTTCATAAGCGAGCTGAAACCTATACTGGAAACCAGCCCCATTGCAGCCCCACCGATATCGGGGATATACGGACCGCCCACAAATACGGGCTTGCCGGTAGGCATGGGTATGGAGAAGGAGGTCGGCGAGAACAGCGTGGGTTTCAGCTTTTTCTTTCCCGCCTTGCTGCTACCAAATGTTGCCGAGAGAGGAAGACCTATATCGTTACAGGTCATCAGCATGTATCCCTTGGGACTCAGGCGGCTACCGTCAGAAAAGACACTTTGCGAAGAGAAAAAGTTCATGCTTTCATGTCCGATGACCGGAGCCATGGCAAATGCCCCCATCAGGGGAATATGGGAACCGGTCAGGAGAATACCGCTCGTATCGGAAACACCACGCTTCAGACCGTTGATCGTGACATTCGTCCCAAGAAAGGGGATATAGTCCGCAGGATCAATCACTATACCGATATAAGGATGGATAGGATTATACGGAGGAACTGTCGTCGTATGGACGTCAACTCCCGTTACAGTCGTCATATGTGTGTCGGCTAAAAGCATGATGGTTTTCCGTTTTTTCTGTTTATTCCATTAAAAACTCTACATGTTAAAATTCAGAACTCCTCCCTTTATGTTGGTCATCGTTTTTCCATCTACATCCACCGTTGTCCCTTTGATAGCAACACTTTGGGTACCATTCGTTTCAACGGTCGGTGCATTTGTCTTTACAATAGTGGAACTTTTAACTTCCGTTTCGGAAGTTCCCTCAATTGATGTCTTGTCACTTTTTACACAGACTTCCTTGTCTCCTTTGGTGTCGACCTTTTCATCAGCAAAGATTTCAATCACTTTGGAATGTAAAGTGATTTTTTCTTCCGAGTCTATGGTGATGGTTTTGTCTCCGTTAAGCATGACTTTGCTTCCTGTCGGATCCGATATCAGAATACTTCCGGCATCATCATCTATGGTAATGGTACAGCCGCTTCTCGTTGTCAGGCTCTTTTTCTTGTTCCCGCTGTCTCCTCCGGTTCCGGTTTTTCCATTAAACAAACTTCCAAGCACGAATGGGCGGTTGGGATCGTCATGACGAAAGGCAACAAGAACGAGGTCGTCCTTTTCCGGAATAAATACAAAACCTCTGTTCGAGGGTACTTTGTCACTCATACCGGCATCCGGAGCCATTACACGAATCCACGAGGTCTGCATCCCTCCGGTTTGCCAGTGCATCTTTACCTGCACACGGCCCTGTTTCTTAGGATCGTCATTGCTGATTACCACAGCCTGCTGGGTCTGTGCCACGGGCAGAGGTACATCCGGAGCCGGAATGCTTGCAACCGTAGAACTGAGGGCCGTGAAACTGTTATAATAGTTATTTCCCGTACCTATCACGTGGGTAATCTCGGTAATGATATACGAACCGAGGCTTTGTTCCATAAAAATGGACTTTTCCGCATGTATGGCGGTTGTTATATCAACGACACTTCCGACTGTCAGCAAATAGTAGTCGCTTTCACAGGTTATGAAGTGAGAGGCGGCAGTGTCACTCTGCTGTTTTTTCTGGAAATAAGAATCAAGCTCTCCTTTGTTGGCTACCCGCGGTTCGGCTGACTGGTTGGCCGGTGATTTGAATAAAGACAGGGAGGATTGGAATGCCGAATTTCCTAAAGCATTCAATCCTTTAGGCGCATCAGGGGAACTGGAATCGTATTTTTGATTGTCCGGTGAATGGTAGGACTGCCCGGCTAACGGACGGGCAAGGGTCTGGATGGAGATATCAAGACTATGGAGATTCCGCCCGTATGTTAAGGGAATTGCAGAAGAAAGTGCGGGTTTCCCGAAAATAAGCTGTGTCCCATCATAATACAGCCATTCATGGTATTGCCGTGCCAACCTTCTGATAAAATCAAAATTACTTTCCCTGTATTGGCACTCATATTCTATTTTTTCTGTATATTCAGGAGCGATAAGTGCTTTTACTCCCGCTTTTTCACAGACCTCATTGACAATATTTGCAAGCGTCTTGTTCAGCCATGAAGCGCAATGCAAGTCTGATTCCAAAAGATATGTTGTGGAGTATCCGCTTAAAAGCAGATATCCATGGTTTCCGGAAGAGCGGTGCATGGAAACATGGGTGGCAATCCCCATAAATGTATTGCTTCCCATCTGTATGGAAACCTTTTTTCCGAGCCAGTTCTTAGCCTTTTCCAAAGAATGTGCCGCATAAACTTCTCCGACCTCTATATCAAGGCTTATCTCGAAATAGTGGTGGTTATTGATGACCTGCTTCAGCACTATCTGTTGAAACGAATGTAGAGGATTACCATCTACGTTTATTGATATTTTCTTTTCTTCCAGCATGGCAACGGAATATTAAAAGATTGATAAATTTTCCGTTGCCGCTTGTTTTTACAAACGACAACGGATAAATATTCGGTGCTATTATCTGAAAATATCAGTTCTTCGGCCAGCGATTGTCCAAAGCGGCGTTCCCCACGTTGATCATCTCAGCCGAGAAGGTCAGCGCAATTGTCATTGGCACTTCGTTGTTCACATCGAGGGTTTCCTTGTAATGTACGATGTAGGCGTTCTTGAATTCGATTTCCTTCATCTTCGCATCCTCCTCGATTTTCTTGTAGACAATCTTTCCCTCC